>DASYWW010000045.1 GCA_035935655.1 Candidatus Bathyarchaeia archaeon | reverse complement strand
TTTCGCAATCCTCTGAGGAAAGAATACTTCGTCGAGTATGATTCGATGATCCGCCATGTCTCATCTTCACTCATGCCGTCTAAAGCGAGAACCTCCAAACGATCACAAGGATAGTCATTGTGAACTATCGATTCGAGACATTGGCTAATGAATTTCTCTTCGTTCCGGCAAGGCACGATAACAGTTAATTTTGGCAGATCACTCATAGGGACATGGATAGTGGCGATTGTAGATGCAATCGATCTTTAGCTAGCCACCAAGGAAGGCGTCAAGCTAATTGTGTCGGAATTGAGTTGTTTCAGCCAAATATTCGTGCTAACCAGCCTAAACCAGTCGTAATCAGTAAAACACTCACTTTCGCCTCTCCGATACAGATTAAGCTGCATAGCCAATTTCCGGGTATCTATGAACTGATCGAGAGGATTATCATGTTGAAGAAACAATTCCATAGTATGTTGGCCAAGATCTGCTCTAAACCAATTTCGTGCCGGAGTATCAAATCCGCGCTTTACCTTTTGCCAGCACACACTCTCTGGCAGCACGTCGTTCATGGCCCGCCGAAGCGAATATTTCGTATATCCCTTTCGCAGTTTCGTGTAAGCGGAAGTGGCGAGCGCTGCTTCGACCAATCGATGATCGAGGAATGGGAGTCTGGTTTCTGTGCTC
Organism: Candidatus Bathyarchaeia archaeon; assembly: GCA_035935655.1. Lineage (NCBI taxonomy): Archaea > Thermoproteati > Candidatus Bathyarchaeota > Bathyarchaeia (SeqCode) > Bathyarchaeia archaeon. The sequence continues at coordinate 7,870 of DASYWW010000045.1, read as the reverse complement.
GCGGCCATCGAATTCCGGTCCTCCCAATGAAGCAGGCAGGGCAGGCTGAACTGGCTCAAATCCTTCCACAGGCGCAAATTCAGGCTCTCACTGCTGCCAAGGTAAATGCGTTCTGCAGCAAGCGCGCGAAATTCCGGCCGACTGAACTGCCAGATGCCGGCAATTCGTTTGCGTAAGAAGGGCGGAAAATATCTGCGGCCATCGGCATAGCTCCATTTGGTGAATCCATTTCTCTGCAGATACGGCACTGCGCTTTGCAGAAAACGCAGCCAATGCCCCCTTGAGAACAAGATTTGCAACCAAAAGAAGAAAAATTTGCTGTAGCCCGCGAGAGACTCATCTCCACCCTGTCCGTTTAACAGAACTACAGCGCCGTCTGCGCTCGCTGTTTCGAACATGCGCCAAGATGCAAAATTCGCGGCGCCCCCCGTCGGGCCGTCCTGAAAGTAGACAAACTCATGGATTCGATCCCAAAGATTCGAGCCATCAATCGTGGCCTGGATATGGCGAATACCCAGCCTCTTTGCAACTTGTGAAGCGAGCTCCGATTCACTCTCAGGAGCTCCTGGAAAAGCCATGGTATAGGCCGTAAGCAACGATGGGTCTGCAAATCCATGAGAGGCAATTGAGCAGATCGTGGTCGAGTCGAGACCTCCAGAAAGGCAAATGCCTACGCGAACATCACTCCTGAGTCGCAGATGAATGGCATCTTTGAGCAATGCTGGGAATTCGACCTCAAACCTGCAGTCAAGAGACGCATCCAGATCAGACGAAATCTGCGGGGCCCAATAACGGTAGGGTCCACTGGCTCTTCCAGTGTCCGGATCCCATTCCATCCAGTGAGCAGGTAGAAGTTGTTTGATGTCCTTGAAGAATGTGCGGTCGTCGTAATCCTGCAACGAAAGCAATAGGAAATCCGCTAGAGCGGTATGGTCCAACTCCTTGCCAAATTCGTCGCTCTCGAAAAACTGCTTCAATTCTGAAGCAAACATTAATAGTCCGGCTCGATGCATTATATAGAGCGGCTTTTCTCCCCAACGATCCCGGGCAAACAACAGTTTTCTGCGAGTTCCATCCCATATAACAAACGCAAACATTCCATTCAATCTGGGCAGGCAACCGGTACCCCACTTTTCATACGCTGCGAGCAACACTTCAGTGTCTGTCGTTGTTGCGAAACTGCGTTCGCCTTTCAACTCTTCCCTTAGCTCAACGAAATTATAGATTTCGCCGTTAAACACAATCCATAAATCTGTCCCAGGCAAATTCATTGGTTGATTGCCAGCTGGCGATAAGTCGAGAATGCTCAGTCGTCGACATCCAAAGCCTATACGATATCCTCGGGCATTTTCCCGTTCGCCCCAGAATTTCCAGACGACATGGTTCGGGGGCGTCTCGCGAATTGGTGCGAAGCTCGCGAATCCCCAGCCATTCGGACCGCGATGACGCACGCGGTGTGTCCCAAACCACAGCAAATCCGGATCGACGCCTCGACGCTCGCTAGATGCTATTCCGAATAATCCGCACATCGAAAGGCACACCCTGAGACAACCATGAAACTCATGTAGCTAGAGACACACCGTCAAAAGCTTTCAGGCACTGTTCTGCGACAAGAGCGACTTGCATTGGGGTGATTGATCGAATGCAATCACATGGAGTCCATTTGCCCTTGAAACATGGGTGACATTCAGTATCCGGTTTCAGGGCGATGCCGCCATTGTGCAAGGGAGCGCGGCGTGAGGTTGAGGTCGGCCCAAAGATGCTGACAGTCTTAGTGCCGACTGCCGCCGCCATGTGCATCAGACCTGTGTCTCCAGATATGAGGAGAGCGCACTTGCGCAACATGGCGAGCGTTTCGCGAACCTGCCATCTGCCTGTTGCTTCGAGCCAATTAACATCACCGACAAAGGCGTGGGCTCGTTCCGCGACAGTTCTCTCACATTCGGTGCCAAAACTGATGATCGACAGTTCCGGAAAACTCTGTGCCAATGTGCGCACCAAGTTCCCGAAATTCCGAGCTGGCCAGCGCTTTGAAAGAACGACGGAAGAACATTGAATCCCCACGACCGGCCTGCAATCCTCCAAACCATGGCGAGCAAGCTCCATATCTGCCCACGCGGTTTCCTCAGGCGTTAGATGAATCTTTGGCGGTTCGAGCGGGGTGGCAATTCCGAGAAAAGAAGCGATTTTGCCCTGCGTCTCAAGAAAAGAAGCGGTCCAGCTTTGCTCGACTGCGTTCGTCAGAAACCAACTATACGGTGCTGAAGCTTCCCCAATCGCATCACGAGTGGCGGTCACAATCTTTAATAGAATCAACTTGGCAGCGGACATTTCTGGTGCGCACACAATCAAGTCCGATTTGCCTGCAATCTGAGTCCACAATTTTAGCAAGCTGGGCAAGCCATCTCGAAGGTGATGTACGAAGAGGGGAGTTAGCTCCAGATTTTCTTCCTGAACTAGCTCATAGTGCTTAACTGACGCGAACAGGACGCGTACGGGCCACCGATTTGCTGCCCATTGACAGACAGCCTTGAGGAGCGGAAGACTCTGGACTACATCACCGAGTCCTTGTGAATCAATGATCAGAATTCCACGTCCAGGCCGGATCAGGTGAGGTTTTCGACTCAATGACTCAGTTTCCAGCTCCCGCTCTGTCTGATTGAAATGGCCTTGGAATTGATTAATTCAAGCAATCGCAGTCAGGCTGAACGAGTAAGGATTGAATGCGCCGATGAGTTAGGTACTGATCTGGCTCCCGAATATCTCCAGACAGAGTGAATGATAAACCCCGAGGAAATGACTCCGTACGCGAGCAAGAGTGTATAGAGAAAACCCAATATTCCCTCTTCTGCTGAAAACCCTCCAAATAAAACGAAACAAATATAACCAGCGTGCCTGTAAATGGAGTGTTGTGCGCTAGTCGTCCAAATTCGAAGAGTCGAAAGAAAAATCCCCGCGAGAAATAAATAGAAAAAGAGACTACGAATTCCGTCATCAGCCATTACAGAGCCGACGAGAGTTGGAGCAGGTGTCTCCGTTGCAAAAGTGTGGAAGTCCGAATACACCATAAAACCCATTCCGCGGAACGGGTGATCCGGCTTGTTAGGCAGAAGAACGCGCGGCACCCAACTGGTAATCGTGTACATTCCTACTCTGTGACCTGCAAACCGCCTTCGATTGTCCGGCAACACATTCACAAATTGACAATAGCCACGATAGAGGCTGTCGTCTCCCCAGCGGGTCGCTGCTGTCGAAGTGGCTAGGTCAAAAAGCTTTGTAAGTGTTGCAGGAGTATCAGCCGTTCGGTGATACGCGAACGGCAGAAACCACAGCTTAGCGCCCATACCGACAAATGCAATTGCGCAAGCCACGGCTATATTGCGTGGACGACAGAGTGTCTGAAAGAATTCGCGGTTGTACACATAAATGACAACCGCTGTCCAAAGAATTGGTTCCTCAAGCCCTCCCTTATTGGTACGTAGAAAAAATGACACGAGCATCATGATAGCAACAACACAGAAGAAATGCGGCAAATGGTCGCGATAACTGGGAAGCAGCAAAGCCAACCCGAACACAATCACGTCCGCGCCTCGGTACCAGAAGCCGCCGAACGGTAATATCTGACTGCGAAATACATTCATAGCGGTATAAAAATGTGGCGCTGTGAGTGCGCCAACGAGATAAATTGCGACAACAGTTAAAAGTACGCCTACGATCGCAACCGCAATTCCCAATCTCTTTAGCTCCGCAATTCCCTCTCCATCGAGTGGTCTTACAATCACAGAAGGTCTGGAGTTAACAACTGCCAACCCGCAAATCAATACAAAGAGTCCGAGAATATGGATGGCGGTCGGATAAATTCGAAAGCCAAATTCGCTATAACCTAAATGGAGCACATCCGGTGACAGCGCGTAGTGAAGTATCAATTCCACATTGTCTGTGAGTGCCGCTGCACCCAAGTAGGCCATGCAAAAGCCTTCCGCTGAGACAATGCCCCACCTACGGATGATAAAAACGATCATTCCCAGATTTAATGAAGAGAAAAGCAGGAATTCGATGAATTCCATCTTCAGTTCATGACCAATTCTGGCGGTCGAGGCGCTGCTCGGGAAATTCTCTCGGAAATGATCGCCTGGGCGATCTTCCGAACATTTGACGCTTCGCAGATGTGCGGCATACGGATCGGGTCGCCCCATTGAAGTTCATAAGCGGTGTCGAGAAAGGACCACACATATTTCAAAAGCAAATTATGATTCGGTCTATGCGAGTTGAGGGCTTTTTCAATGTAATGTGAGAGCGCCGCTATATCTTTGCAACCATAGATAAGATCACAGAAGCCGTAACACAACGGCCCAAGTGCGATTACGGGCTTTTCATATAGAATTGCTTCCCAGGCAGTACTGCCAGTTATGGTCACTACGGCATCGGCGTGCTTGATCAGTTCGTGACTGTCCACGGAACGCGAGATAAGTCGCACATTGTGCAACAATCTTAACTGTTGGTAGTAACTAGGCTTCCTTTCGCCGCTCATCCCCGGGTGTTCCTTCACAATAACGTGATGCGTGATGGGAACGCTCCGACTAATATTCTCAATAACTGCAATTTGGTTGGTCAGGGACGGCGCGCGCACATCCGTAGTGAACTCGGGTTGAACATGCAAAGGGAAATAGATGAACGGGCCCTGAGGGACATTGTGCTCGAATAATGTCGATTCGCAGTACGCATATCTGCAAATCCGCATGATGTCCTGCCACATTGGCCTCCATGGCGGAGTGCCTTGATAGGAACCGACTTCATAAGGCCCGCTCTCAATGTACGATTGAATTCGAAATGGGATTCGTCCGATCCTCCTCCAGAGGCCATGCAGACTGGGGTTTAGAGGAGAGCGCTCGCTCCACTTGAGAAACAAAGGCTTTGACTTGTTCGCACGAAAGTCCATCACAAATGACTCTGCAATTTGCGCCTCTTGAGATGTCAAGCGTCTCCGAATGCATTCGTCGAAATTGTTTCGCATCCGGGTCCAAGCCCCTTTGGGTTCCTCGATAAAGAAGAATCGGTTTGTTACCGGTGTGGGATATGGTATAAGAAAAGGAATTCCCATTCGCCGTGCCAGAACCCATGCTATCCACTCCGTTGCACACGCAACTTCACCAATAACTACATCTGGCCGGATATGCGTGAGGGTCCGTTTCCAGAAGTAGACAATCCCTGCGAGAACTCGAATGACGCGCTCGTGTGAATAGCGGCCTATAATCCGATCCGCACGGACCATCGTGTTCAATGTCTCGCAGTCGCGCATTTCCTCGAACATCTTGAGCAATGTTCTACACTTATCCAAGTCAGCATTAGGCACAAACTCTTTTAGGAAGCCAGATAGGTCATGCACCTGGTCAAAGGATAAAGTCCGCGCAATCATTCTGGTTGCCGGCGCAGAAAACGTTATGGCACACGATTGGCAACCATTACCGACCTTAAGCTCTTGTGCAATCAGGGGAAAGAAATACCGGTACTCCCCTTTGCAAATAAAAAGTGTTTTCAATCTGGAATGGTATTCACGTATCCACTTCGAGACTCTCAATAGACAAGAGCCCTGAGGTCATCTCGAGCTTAAGCAAAAGCGCTGATCATTTTTCGAAGGTCTTCAAAACGAAGAAAGCCAGTGATAAACAGGCACATCAAGAACACCATAGAACCGGTAATGATTTTCAATGCCGAGTGCAACAAATCAAGTGATCCACCTTGGCAGGAAAACGCGAGCAAAGCTACAGCCGCGAAAGCCAATCCGGTGTGTAACAGCCACTCGGGCTTAAATGTGATGCTGAATAGATCCCAATGGGCCATGATCAACAAGATTGCTCCGGCGGCAGTGGCAATCAACTGGCTGACTGCAGCCCCTTCAATGCCAATCCCTGGGACAAGAAGTACATCAAACAAGACAATTAGGAGCCCACTGGCGAGCCAAAATATAGTTGAAGACCATACGCGTAGTTGAACATTCAAAATGACGGCATATAACATCACGATAGCCATAAAGATCCCCTGCACTCCAAGTATTGCAAGAGTTGTGCTGCCCGAAATGAATTCTCGCGATGCGAAGAGTCGCAGCACCTCCTGAGGAAATATCACGAGAATAGCTGCGGCGCCAACAGATGCGCCAAATACGAATTTCTGAATGCCAGCAAACCGTCGTCGGAATGATCCCGAGTTGCCCGAATCATGAAGAGCAGAGAGCTCAGGAAACAGCACGTCATTAATTGGGCCCGTCAGGAAAAACGTGAGTGCCGAGACGGTAAAACACACACTATAGATGCCGACTTGCTTCAATCCGAGATAGCAGCCAACTACATACTTATCGGCCCCCAATGAAATCGCCGAAGCCAATGCTCCTGGGAGCAGTGGTAGCCCGAATTTGGCGTACCTCACTGCAACTCGCGCCGTTGGGCTCACAAAAGTAAGTTTAAGGTGATATTTAAGATACGTAAGCCCTCCAATGACGCTGACAGCACCGATGACCACATATGCCCAGCTCACAAGCTCGACGCTTCTTAGGTACCACGCGACAACGAGTGTCGCTGCGATTTCGGGAACTAACCGCGAGAGGCTGAATAATGCCCAGGACTTGTTCAAGCGACGGGCGCGTAAAAGGTTTTTCATTTCTTCGAAGGCACAATCGAGGGGAAGTGCAGCCAAGAGCAAAACAGTTAGATTGAACGCGTGCCGCGATCGAAACAAGAAGGTCGTTATGTGACCTGAGAAAATGATTAGTACAGCTATTACAGCTGATACTGCTGTAATGACCATCGCCATCGCCGTCGAAAACGCCTCGTTCACTTCGATGGTAGAGCGCCGACCGCTGAGGAAACGCATCATCGACGACCCGCAATTTAACGTTCCAATCGTAGTTGCGTTACTCAGAGCCAATATAAAAATCGACCAAGCGCCAAATCCTTCCGCGCCAAGCGCGCGAGTCATAACCACAAGCCACAGATAGGTTCGTAGCTTCTGAAAAGGGACTGGAAGATTGGAATATAATACGTCTCGAACAAACCTCTGTGTCGTGAACTCCTGATTAGGTAAATCCGTTGGAGAGGACCCTGCTGACAATGGCGGAGAAATTACCGCTGGGCTCTCGCTATTGATTACATCAAGAGCCATTCGAAGCCACTGTCTTCTGCATCCAGATTAGCTTTTCTATGCCAAATCCATGAATCTCAGGAATGGGGCTGCCGAGTTGCTCTTGCCAGAAGTGTTTGTCGCTCAATGCATCAAGCACCGAATGCAGATGCCCGTCATGCGAGAACAATATCCCACCCAATGAGAGCAGGGGCCAAATATACTGCAGACAGGTGATAGTGGATGCCGCCAGATCGACATCGAAGTATGCGGCCGCAATTGGCTTCCGAAACATTGGCAATGTGTGCCTAAAATAGCCCTTTACAAATGTGCATGGCCCAATCTCGCCATACTTCTCGACATTGGCGGTAACTTCCTCTAAGGAGCCACAGTAATTCCCAGTGGAAAAATCGACGGGCGTACCCCAAATGGTATTTCCTTGATTCTCGCCATGCTCTGGAAGGCCCTCAAAGGAATCGAATATTACCAATTCTCTTCCCACTAACTCCGCAGCAACACTTAGCTTCGCGGTGCTTCCTCCTTTGTAGCACCCGCACTCGACGACAAGCCCTTGGATTTCTGCCTGAAGCCTAAGAAGAGCACGAATGAACTCAAACATCTCTGATTGTAAGTGCTCGCATGGAACGTGTGATGAGATTAGTTGAAATCGGCGTATGAGTTTAAATCGATCAGACATCGGAATCCGCACGTCATCCGAGAGAAGGAAAGTCAGAATGCTGCGCCAATCTCCTGTGCG
>DASYWW010000044.1 GCA_035935655.1 Candidatus Bathyarchaeia archaeon | reverse complement strand
ATGTTCTGGAAGTAGACAGGGATGATGAAGCCGACTCCACCGACGACCGAGGTCAAGACTAGAGCGAGAACATTTGCAGTGAGCACTGATCCTCTTCGGATGAAAGAGAGCGGCATCAATGGAGACGCTGATCGGGACTCGATCCGCAAAAAGAGACCCAATACTAGGACCGATGCGATGAGTGGAATGTAGGTCAAGGCAGATGTGAAGCCTTGGCCGGGGTCGGCGGCGTTGGTGAGTCCGAAGATCAGCAGTATTATTCCTGAAGTCACAGATAGTGCGCCTGGAATGTCTAGGTGCCGGTTCTGCACGTAGCCTCCTCCTGCGGGAAAGGTTCTCTGGCAGAGTATCGCAGCGACGATTCCTATCGGGACGTTGATGAACATCACCCATCTCCAGCCCACAAACGTTGTCAGTACTCCGCCGATGACGGCACCGGCTGCGAATCCTCCGGCGAGGACGGCGACTATGTACCCGAGGGCCTTGTTCCTATCAGGACCTTCAGGGAAGATTCTGATGAAGATGGCAAAGGCGGTTACTGTCGTCATTGCAGCGCCAATCCCTTGAACGGATCTTGAAATGATCAGGGAAATTAGGGATGGGGCAATCCCGCCTGTGAACGATGCGATTGTGAATATGACTAGTCCGGAGACGAAGATTTTCTTCTGCCCGTAAATGTCCCCGGCCCGTCCCATTAACAGTAGGAAGCCCGCGAGTGTGATCGCGTATGCCCCGTAGATCCACTGGCTGTCCGCAATCGAGGCAGCGAACTCGACGCGGATGGACGGCAAGGCAACCGTGACTATCGACGCGTCGATAATGTCCATGAAATAGGCAATGATAACTAGGAAAAAGATCAGCCGAACACGTAGAACCGGACTAGGAGCACCTGTCGAAAGCTGACTCAATTCTGTGCCCGCCCTCCGTTCTGGACCCGCTATTTAATGACGAGAAACAGAGAGAATCGGTCACTATCATCGTCAGTCCACTTTCGGACAGGTTCTGATAGAAATCAAGTGTATGGCTAATGACATCCGATCCTTGGACAGCCATGCCCAAGATTGAGTCGCCTATCGCTATCTATGACGCCTGTCAGGGTCGTTAGGGAACCGGCACTCGACGGTTACAGGCTTTTGTGAAGCTACGAGCTCAATGCTAGTTGAAATCGCGTTGGGAGGTGAATTCTGAATGGCAGTGTACAAGTGTGAAGTCTGCGGCGACACTTCTGAGAGGGCCGGCGAGTGTTGCGGGACTAACATGAAGAAGATTGCGTAGCCGGGTGGAGTCAGGCCCAACCCGAAGTGTTGGGCGACCGGGACGTCGTAGTCCGCAGGTAATCCCCTTTTTCTTGGCCTTATCGCGCCAGTCCGATGTGTCTGCTCTCGTCAGTTGACGGTTTGCTGGTGGTGCCTAATTCCTAGTTTCGGTAGGTTGGAGTCTCAAATAAGCTCCCATAGCTTTGATGGCTTTGTTCTGTGCTTTGTGAAGATGATCCGTAAAGCTGGTTCTCGGAATTTTGAGCCTCCGAGCTATCTCCTCCGCTGTCACGCTTCGAGGCAGATTGTAA
>DASYWW010000043.1 GCA_035935655.1 Candidatus Bathyarchaeia archaeon | reverse complement strand
GGGACCAACAGATTGACTGCAATCACCATAGGATTTGAGGAGAAGGATTACGATGAGTCCGAAGCAAGTCGTCAATCTACGGAGCTCCTTGATATTTCTCACCGTCTTGTGCTCCTTCCTTCTGATCGAATCGTTTCGTCGATTGGGCACGTTATCTGGGCAACGGATCAGCCAACTGTGGACGGTCTGAACACTTACTGGGTTGCCTGGATCACTGCTGAGGCAGATTTCAAAGTCGCACTCTCTGGAACGGGAGGCGACGAGCTCTTCGGAAGCTACGAATCCATAAGATGGTTTGAACGATTCACGCGAGCCGCGTCCCTAACGCAATACATTCCACAGCAAGCCGGCAAGTGGCTCTTGCGCCACGATAGCTTGCCCTACCGGTGGCAAAGGCTTTCTTACCTCTTCGGAGCGGATGATCCCTCTGTGGCCGCTGAGCTTGCTGTGAAGATCCTTTTCCCCAAGGATTCGGTCAAGAGGCTCTTGATTTCCCCAGAACTAAGCTCAAATGGCCAATCGCCGGCCACGACGCATCTTTGTAAATGGGCAAAATCCACAAGGAGGCAAATGCTGACTAAGAGGCTGGCTTTCCAAGACTTTCATGCGCACCTTGAGCCACGCCTTGTCCGTGATTCTGACGCAATGAGCATGGCGAACTGCCTAGAGCTTCGCCCAGTCTTCCTGGACCCGGTGACCGTAGACGCCGTCTGGAAACTTCCGGCCTCCCTCCGGTTTCAGAAGAAGCGACTCTTGCTGGCTGCTGTGAAAAAATACATTCCCGATGGACTTCTCAATTTGCTTGCCTCCCGGCCCAAACGCACATTTACCTTTCCGCTTGCTTTATGGTTATCAAGCACTCTTAGGAATGCATTGGACGATGCCTTTCAGCCTGGGCAACTTCGTACTGCCGGAGTTTTCGACCCGGCACCCGTTGCTGCACTATGGCACCGATACCAGTCAAAGCCAGCAGATGTTGGCTGGTCCCGTATTTGGAGCCTGTTTGTACTCGAGCGCTGGTGCGAAATGATGAGAGCATCCTTTTAGAATTCACACATGCAAGGTAAGAAACCATGCCTCGTAGTTGTTTCACCATTCGTGGACAAACAGCACGGCACCGAGCGCCGCGTCGCGGAATGGCTGAATCAGTTGATCAACACTTTTGATATCCACCTATTCAGTCAGCGGGTCGACGATCTAGATTTGTCGCGAATCAGATGGTATCGCATTCCTAAATGTCCGGGGCCTCACCTCTTGGCTTATTCATGGTGGTTTGCAGCAAATCACTTTTGTCGCTTGTGGAACGCCATTTTTCGGGGATTGAATCCAGATCTAGTGTTCTCTCCCGGTATCAACTGTCTCGACGCGGATGTAATGTCCGTGCATGTAGTCTTCGGGGACTATCGCCGGCGAAACGCATCGATGCTGCGCTTTGAAAATCATCCCCTTCGCAATTGGCCATTGTTGCTCCACCGCAAGTTGTACTATTCGTTTATCGCTCATCTTGAGCGCCTCCTCTACGCTAAACGGAAGAAGACCCTGATTCCTATTTCTCAGAAAACGGCGATGGCTCTAAAGACATTCTACGGGCGCACAGACCGTTTTACGGTGGTTTACCTAGGTATTGATCATGGAATCTTCAATCCTGCTAGACGAATTTGGCTGCGCGATGAGGTGCGCCGCGCATATCATCTATCTCCGGGACAATTTGTACTACTTCTTATTGGCAATGATTGGCGAAATAAGGGCCTTCATTCCTTATTGGAGGCACTAGCACTCCTTCGGGAATTGCCGCTCCAACTACTCGTAGTTGGACAAGACGTCCAATCGACCTACCTTAGGTGCGTTGAGGAGAATCAGTGCGTGGCTCAAGTTCACTTTTTGCCATCGCGGAGGGACGTCGAATTTTATTATGCTGCCGCAGACGCATACTGCGGTCCTTCGCTTGAGGATGCGTTTGGTCAGCCACCCGCAGAAGCAATGGCTTGCGGCCTCCCTGTGATCACCTCCGTCACGAACGGTACTTCAGAAATTATTGAGGATGGAGTTGATGGACTCCTGCTTCGTAATCCTACCGATTCGAAGGAACTTGCATCATTGATCCGGAAATTGTACGAGAATCCGCGCTTGCGCGAAGAAATGGGTGCCAAAGCGGCCGAGAAAATGCTTCACTTCACCTGGGAAAAGAGCGGCCGTGAAATGACGAACCTTCTTCTGCAAGCATTGGAAGCGAAAAAGTCCCGTCATGCATCGGCCCTGCGCCAGGAAGCCTGAATGAACAGAACTGAGCTCAAGCCATCGCAGGCAACAGGC
>DASYWW010000042.1 GCA_035935655.1 Candidatus Bathyarchaeia archaeon | reverse complement strand
AGCAGCAGCATGAAGCCAGTGTTTCTGAAACCAGCAAAAGAACCTTGTCACAAATGACTTGGGTTCAAGTCGCCCCAGTGCCACTGCAATATCAGGGTAGAGGTCGTTTATAAGATACACGTAAGGGACCCCCCGTAGCTTGGCATAAGCCCACGCCGTCATCGCATTAGCTGGCGGGTTGGTGACAATAACCAAAAGGTCGTACGACCGATGCCCAAGCAGGTAAAAGAGGACGGTAGTGGAGAATATCCCTCCGGCAAGTAACCGCAAAGCCATCGACGGCCGATTGGACTTTGGTGTCCGGAACCGCCGAATTTTGACCCCCTGCCAATCCTCGCACGCCAATAGTTCGCCGACAACGCTAGTTGGCCGATACAGATTCCGGCTGGTCAGAACATCAATGTCGATATCCGCATACCGCTGCTTGAGGTATTGAGCCAGTTCCGACATATCCGTCGGCGTGCCTCCGGACTTGTCAGGATGGAAATACTCGCAAACGATGGCGATCTTCGTCACAGTCGTGCTGTCGGGATGGACACAGGTGATACCGAGCTGCCCTAACAGCCTGTTGAAGAAAGGCTCTTTTTAAGGAAACGCAAAATCCAGCCGAAAGTTTCGGTCGTCCCGTTCGCTACCGCGCGCGCTACCCTGAAGCATATTCCACCGTATGTTGAGCTGTGTCTCTGCGCTCGGTTTGTCCTCTCCATACCAAGCAGCTCGCACCCCACCGCCACAATCGCTCGCCAAACGAGAAAAAGGGCTTTCCCCATCGCCGCCAACTGTTTGGGGGTGCCCACTCCGAAGAGTTTCCGCATCAACTGCGACAAGTTATAGATGGCCGCCGAGACTTTGAATCGCTTGTTCAAGTTTTCCAATCCGCGCAAGGTCGTTCGCCGGGCTCCGCCGGCATCCAGAATATGAGCGAAACTCCTCTCCAAGTGCATTCCTCTGCGCCGGAGCAATTCCTTGCCCGACTTACTACCAGCGCTACGCTTGGCTTTGCGCACCACCCGGGCATCCTCTGGGTCCAGGTTGTCCGACCTGCGGTTCTTAACCGGATCGGAAATCACGGTCCGAATTCCTTCGGCCTGCAACTGCTTCATCTCTCCCACCGCGTGGTAACCTTTGTCGGCGGTGGTGCTTTCGATGGTCAAGCTATCGACAGGCTCGGCCTGCGCCTGATTAATATTCTCTTGAGCTTGCAGGACATGCACGAGCAAATCCTTCTGATCGGTCTCATGACCCAAGCGGACCTCCGCTCGCAAAATCGCGCCGGTATCCAAGTCCACGGTATGCTCCGGTTTGTAGATCATATCGGTGGCGCCTGCCTTGGTCGGTCCAATCTTGGCGTCCGGATCATGAGGATTGACCCACTCCTCATTGCTCATCTTTTTGGGCCGTTTACGGTCAAACTGCCGAACCGCCTCAGCGTTCTTGGGATCAATCCCGTTCTCGCTGGCCAAGCGCCGGACATACTCCCAATACGCCTCCTCCGTGTCGCGGTTGATGAGACTCTTGAGTGCGGCATTGGCCTGGATGACCGAAGCATCAATGCCGACGTTCTTTCCTTTGAGCAGGCCATGCTTGTCCAAGGCGCTGAGGATAACCAGAAAGACTTCGTCGTAAATCTTCTCACCCAGCCGCTGGCGGATGATCGACAAAGTGGAATGATCCGGGGTCGCCTGGGTCAGATCGTAGCCGAGGAAAGCGCGAATCGAGATGGAGTCACTACAACGTTCGGCGATACCCCGTTCGCTGGCGATGTCTTCGAAAAAACCAACCATGAGCATCTTGAAATAGACGACCGGGTCAATGCCGGGACGGCCTCGACCGTTCACCGAATAGGCGGGAGCACACAGAGAACGGGCTTGGGTGGCAAAGTCGAAGGAGGCGAGAGTCTGATCGAGTTTGGCATAAAAAGGGGTAGTAGCGGGCCGCACCAACTCAGAAAAAGCGATGAAGAGTTCCGGGGGAGACAAGGAATGCGGTTTGAACACGAGACCATTGTGTCTTATGTTGCACATTAGTCTAGACAAATCTTCTACTTATTCCGCTTATTTCAACATGCTGGTAGGCTCGGTGTCACGAGCGCGCAGCCAAGAAGCAACCCCGCTCTTCTGAACAGTGAACTCATCGGCAAGTTTCTCTGGTCGTGACAGTGGCACCGGAGTTCTTTGCTAATAGGCGACATCGTTTCTGCTCTGTGAATCCCTTCTTAAAAGCGTGGACGCATTTAAAAACCCACCGCTCCATGCCATTGAGG
>DASYWW010000041.1 GCA_035935655.1 Candidatus Bathyarchaeia archaeon | reverse complement strand
CTATACCGTGTCCCGGTTCAAAACCGCATTTCGCGTTATGACTGTCCCGGTTCATTTCCGCATTTGGGCAACCCTGAACTGAGTGAACGCCATGCTTATCTTGGTAATATCGTGGCAGAGACGGCTCACAACCTTGCTAGTAACGATGGTGTCGCGCGAACTATTAGTGATGGTTATCGCCAGCGTCTTTTTGAGGACGCTGAAGGTTTATTCTTCCCTAACTACCGCGATGGTGTTCTCAGCATACCGACCGAGTATCGAGACCATGGGACGCCCATTGTTGCATTAAGTACACATAGCAAATTAACCCCTGCATATAGCTTACGTTGTGGTCGGCCGAATACAGTAGTTCCATTCTGGATGAAACTCATCACCCTGGATAGCGATAGTTTTCATCATTTCGTCTGTTACTTTCTTACCTATCTCGTAGGTATTAGTATCCAGTACAGCTTCTATGGTAAGTCCTGTTTTCGTAGTAGTGTGCCGTATGTATTCCAATACAACCTCGTACGCTGTCAACGGTACCGCCCGCCAGTTAATATTAATGAAGCTGAACATCTCATGCTCAATGGCATTCCACTTGCTAGTTCCCGGGGGATAGTGACAGACATGGACCGTTAATCTAGTACGGTTGGCGAACTGCTGCAGGCAGTACTTCCATAACTTGTTATTGCTACCATTGCTGGAGCCACTGTCAGCAAATAGCAGGATCTCAGTGGCCTCAGGATATTCCAAGGTGCCAGTGGTGTACCACCACTGGTGTAGTGAGTGCACTGCGAACTCAGCGGTATTATGATCAATACCGACATTAACAAAGCCTTGTTTGTTTATTACGTCATAGACTCCATAGGGAATGGCTTTCATGAGTCTGGTTCTACCGTCATTCGTACGCTCCTTCTGGCCGAAGTCATAAACATCGACTTTGGTTTCTTCTCCCGGGGCTGTCCATTCTCTGCCATTATTTTTCAGATTGCCGATCTTCTCGGTCTTCTTGGCATCAATGGACATAATGGGTAGTCCTTGCAGCTGCATCTTCAATCCCATCATATTAATATGACGGAACTGTTCATCACGGTCGGGATGATCTTTGCTGCCTTCAATATCTTTCTTGTTAGCTTTTAGGGCATAGCCTTTATCTTTGAGTATTCGCCAAACGGTATCCCGAGATAGGGTGAAGCCTCGCTGCCGGACCGCTGACACAATGTGATCGATAGAATGAGAGGTCCACCGAACAAGTACTCGTTTATCCGTCTTAGTATTGGCTGCTCGCTCTACCATTGCAGCCAGATCCGGTTGGTGTGCAGTGAGTGGTTTTCGACCACCACCGGGACGACGAATACGGCCAGCCGGTAGTGGTTGCTCATCCAATTCGCGAAGGCCAGTTTGTATAGTGGATCGGGCCAAACCGGAAGCTTTATGCAGAAACATAGTACCACCATGACCAAGTAGACGAGCGTCGGCTGCTACCAGTAGACGACGGGATCTTTCGTTGAGTTCGGGAAATAGGCGTTCATATTTTTGTTGGTATCGTGTCAGTGTTTGTGTATCCATAGACCAAGGATAGCACAATAGTTCAAGCATATGGAGGGGTTATTTAGCGATATGGACTTTGTAATGATGGTGATACCTGTGGATTGATAGTCACCCAAGAAGAAGGGTACTTAAAAGTAAGGCCTTCCGCTGTCCAGCTATATGTCTTCCATCCTGCATATGTGTTCGACTGATTTGAGGACTGAATATTGGATACTGACGAGGATTTTGTCGTTGTTGTTTTACGATGATTATTATAAACAAACCATCCGGAAACACCTATTAAAGCTACTAAAATAACTAATGGTAAAGCCTCTACAGCACTAAAGCCTTCTTGA